>NZ_DATHKG010000095.1:0-38186 GCF_035489435.1 Flavitalea sp. | reverse complement strand
ACAAGAACCACTCCCAGCATGAGCAAAGGTATTAACCACGGGACACAGCCGCAAAAAGGCACAATCCCGCTCCCAACGGTGCGAAGAAGCGACCAAAAACTCTTGCATAATAATGCTGGTAAACAAAGAAAGCAAACCAGCGCAAAAAAAGCCGATCGGAGACAAGAACCACTCCCAGCATGAGCAAAGGTATTAACCACGGGACACAGCCGCAAAAAGGCACAATCCCGCTCCCAACGGTGCGAAGAAGCGACCAAAAACTGTTGCATAATAGTGCTGCCAAAAACCGCGAGACTAGATAAAATACCAAAGCTTATTAATCAACCATTCCGGAAACACCCCAAGAAAAATAAGGAAAGCTGCCAGTCCAATCAGTTTCCAGCGAAAAAGCAGGCTGGTTTGAACATCTTGCTTTTCACCATCCTTGAAATACATAGCCTGGATAACCCGGAAATAATAATAAACGCTGATTGCAGCGCAGATCACCCCGAGAATTACCAGCCAGAAAACCTGGCCATTCTGGACAGCGGCAGAGAGCATATAAAACTTGGCCATGAAACCGGCAGTTGCGGGTATGCCCGAAAGCGAAAGCAAAAATATCGTGTTGGTTGCGGCAAGTACAGGATGATTTTTGCCCAGACCATTATAACCCTCGTAGGTATAATCTTTCAATTTAATAAGGATAGCAAATACACCAATCGTGGCAAGACTGTACGCCGCGGCATAATAAAGAATTCCCTGCACCGCGAGACCGTTCAGGGCAACCAGTGCAAACATCATAAAACCAGCCTGGGCAATACTTGAATAGGCCAGCATCCGCTTAACGCTTTGCTGGAATATCGCGGTGATATTTCCGATCACCAGGGTAGCTGCGGCAATGATGGCAATAATCAGCTGCCACTGAGTATGCATGGATTCGAAACTTCCCTTGAACAAGCGGATAAAAGCAATAAATGCGGCTACTTTTACAATTGTTGCCATGAATGAAGTGAATACTGTTGGAGCACCATCATAAACATCAGGCGTCCAGAAATGGAAAGGGGCAGCAGAAACTTTGAAAGCCATAGAAAACATCAGCAATAACAATCCGGCTCCTACCATCGGTGTCAGGGGACCGGTGCCAAGAGCAATCACCTCCATATCAAAACTTCCCTTGGCTCCATAAATCAGTGTGATACCCATCAGCATTAAGCCCGTTGAAAAAGAACCCATCAAAAAATACTTCAGGGCAGCTTCATTACTTTTCAAATTGCGTTTATCGCTACCTGTTAGGATGTACAAGGGGATGGAGATGATCTCGATTCCCAGGAACAGCATCAATAAAGTATTAAAAGATGATGCAATGGCAACACCACAAAGAACAAAAAATATGAGAGCAAAATAATCAGCCAGGTTATTGCCTACCTTTTCCATATCAGGAGCAGATAAGAGGAAGTAGACCAGAGTACATCCGACAGCTATGGCATTAAACAGCAAACCAAAATTGTCAAACACCAGCATATTGCGGGTATTGATGTCGAACAGCGGATTGCCGCTCATGTCCATGACAATTCCAGCCAGTAAAATAAGAAGTCCGGCGGTCGCAATGTTCCTGACCAGGATGTTACTCTTGCTCACGATACCGCTGAACATCATAACTACTCCCCAGATTGCCGATATTATAATTGCATTCATCCGTTCATTTTTATTTTGTTGGTCGTTTGTCTTAAATCGTCATAGCACGGACCTGAAAGCCCCACCAACTTTGCCAATCTATGTTTAACTTTTTTTGCAGGCCCCCATTGAAACTTCAGTCTCAAGATTACCTTTTATTGTATTGTTATATTTTACCGAAATTATATTGTCTATAGTGTCGCTCAGAACTTACTCATCACTCATAACCACTCGTCGCTCAGAACTTACTCATCACTAATGACCCACTCGTGTCTCCGAACTTACGTGTGGCTCAAAACTTACGCCCCACCCCAGATTCCCTTTTCACTCATAACTCTACAATTCATCACTCACTCATCACTCATAACTCATAACTCATAACTCATAACTCATAACTCATAACTCATAACTCATATCTCATATCTCTCTCAAGGTTTTATCGACATCTTAGTCAATATCGAATCTGCCACCGATTGTGTCAATTCAAGCATTGGTTTCGGATAAACCCCAAATGATAATATCAATCCTACAATAATGACCAGTGCAAGTGATTCATTGAAACTGATATCTTTTGCTGTTGAAGTAACAGCATTGGTATTACCATAAAAAACCTTCTGAATCATATTCAGCGTATAAATCGCCGACAAGATTATGCTGATACCAGCAACTGCGGTAAAAATCATATTGTATTTGGAGGCCGTCGATGAAAAGATGCCACTGAACATCAGGAATTCCCCGACGAATGCATTGGTGAGTGGCAGTGCAACATTTGCCAGGGCAACAATAACCAGTAGAAGAGTCAGCATGGGTGCTTTTTCTGCAATACCACCCAGTTCAGAAATCTTCCTGGTTTTGAAATGTCTTTCTATCAGCTCAACCACTATCCAGAGTCCGATAATATTAATACCATGCGCAAACATCTGTATCATCACGCCCTGGATCCCGGCAGCTGAAGGAACAAATATGGCGAGGCACATTAGCCCGATATGCGCTATGGAAGAATAAGCAACAAGTCTTTTAAGATCATCCTGGCGGATCGCAATCAATGAAGCGTAGATCATACCAATCACTGCAAGCATCGCAACAGTGTCCCCCCAGGCCCAGGTTGCCAAAGGCAGCACGGGAACCAGCCAGCGAAGTACGGCAAATACACCCATCTTCACCATGATACCACTGAGCACCATTGTGGTGGCGGTAGGTGATTGCTCATAAGCATCAGGTTGCCAGGTATGAAAAGGAAATATTGGCATCTTAACAGCAAACGCTATAAAGAATAACCAGAATACCCAGCTCTGCTGTCCATAAGGCAGATTGAGGTTATAAAATGAATTGATTGAAAATGAATGATCGGGTGTCTGGAAATACAGGTAAAGGATGCCCACCAGCATCATGAGGCTGCCAACAAATGTATAGATGAAAAATTTGAAGGTAACGGGGATACGTTTTTCGCCACCCCATTTTGAACAAAGGAAATAAGTTGGAATGAGTGCGAGCTCCCAGAAAAAATAAAATAACAAGGCATCCTGTGCAACAAACACACCCATAAGACCGGCCTGGGTAAGCAGCATCAGTGCATAGAAATTATTTGGCTTATCATATTTCGTGAACCAGGTGGCGACAAAAATCAGGGGATAAGAAACAGCTGTTAATAAACAAAGCAGCTGACCCATCCCGTCAAGCTTCACAGTAAACCGGCTTCCGAGTAAAGGCTGCCATTCTGCATCGGCCAGCAATTGCTCCGGACTGTTCAGGATCGTAAGTCCAAGTATAGAGACAACTAGTGTTATTATTGCAGACAGCAGTGACCATGACTTAGCACCGCTTTCACTTTTAAAGAAAAATGAAGCGAAACCGCCAAGCAATGGAATAAGTATCAGTAGAACTGGTATCATATCAGGTTATGAAAACTATTTAATATTCGACTCTTTGTTATTTGAATTACTGTGTCTTTAAACTCAGGCCTTATTTTATACTCAGGCTTTACTTTTTTATAAAAAACTGGAGTACAAAAAACACCAGCATACCCAGCACCATTAACAATACATAACTGCCTACCTGGCCACTCTGAACCAGCCTGATCTGCCGGCTGCCATATTGCAGAAAACGACCTACCCCGTTTACCAGCCCGTCTATCACCGAGCGCTCCATTACATTGTTTAAAAACTTTGCAAAGGAAAGCATTGGTTTTACTATAACAGAATCATAGAGCTCGTCAACATACCATTTGTTTGCAAGAAGCTTTGCCGCACCTTCAGGTTCATTGAGTTCAGGTTTCTTACTGAATCGATTCACGGCAAAAAAGATTGCAATGAGGGCGAGGCCGACAGAGATTGCCATCAGCATATACTCAGTTCTATGTTCGATCGTGTGAGCGTGTTGAAGTTTCTTTGATTCGGCGAATACAGGTGCCAGGAATTGGTCGAGCCTGTGACCACCTTCCATAAAAATCTCTGGAATACCAACAAAACCACCTACTATAGAAAGGATAGCCAGCACGATCAACGGAATAGTGATCGCAGACGGACTTTCATGCAGATGATGTTCCTGCTCGTCTGTACCACGAAATTTACCCAGGAAGGTTGTTGCGTATAGACGGAACATATAATAGGCAGTCATCATTGCACCCAGAACGCCAAGTATCCAATAAACCGGGTTCGCTGCCCAGGCCGCTGCCAGAATTTCATCTTTTGAGAAAAACCCACTGAAAGGCGGGATACCGGCAATAGCAATACAGCCGACCAGGAAAGTAATATGGGTTATTGGCAATTTCTTTTTTAGTCCACCCATGTAGCGGATATCCTGCTCATGATGCATGGCATGAATAACAGAACCCGCACCAAGGAAAAGTAAAGCTTTGAAAAATGCATGAGTCATCACATGGAACACAGCGCCGGTATAAGAACCAACGCCGAGGGCGATAAACATATATCCAAGCTGGCTTACGGTAGAATAAGCAAGCACCTTTTTAATATCATTTTGTTTGATGGCAATGGTTGCTGCAAAAAGCGCTGTGGCAAGACCAACAATTACTATTACGGTCTGGGTGAAAGGCGCCAGTGTATATAAAATGTTGCTGCGCGCGATCATATAAATACCTGCGGTGACCATTGTAGCAGCATGGATTAAAGCAGATACAGGTGTTGGACCTGCCATCGCATCGGGCAGCCAGGTATATAAAGGGATCTGCGCGCTTTTGCCGGTGGCACCCACAAACAACAATAATGTAATTCCGGTAAGGTCAGTTGTTGAGAGATCGCTGAATCGATCAAATACCCCCGCATTATCAGGAGTGTGAAAGGTTACAGTTCCAAGTTTTGCTATCAGCCAGAATATGCCGAGCAGAAAGCCAAGGTCCCCTATCCGGTTCATGATAAATGCCTTCTTCGCCGCATTACCATATTCAATGTTTTTGAACCAGTAACCAATAAGCAGGTAAGAACAGAGTCCTACACCTTCCCAACCGATGAACATGATTACAAAGTTGCCACCCATAACAAGTAACAGCATCGAAAACACAAACAGGTTCAGGTAAGCAAAATACCTCGCGAATTGAACATTGTTCTCTTCATGCATGTAGGCTGTGGAGTAAAGATGAATCAGGAAGCCAACACCGGTAATAATCAGGAGAAATACAGAGGAGAGCTGATCAACCTGGAATGAAAAAGGTATGGAGAGTTTTCCAACCTCAATAAATTCAAATAAGGTGACCAACTGGTTGTTGCCGTTCTTCACTTCGAGGAAAACAAGCACACTTAATATAAAGGAGATCAATATTACGCCGCTTCCAATTATACCTGAAAGAGATTTTGACAGTCCCTTCCTGAATAGCCCATTGATGAGAAATCCCGCAAGCGGCATTAAGGGAATTAAAGTAACCAGTTTGTTCATAATCCTGTTTATACTGAACGCTTAAAATTGAAATTCTCAGCGATGCTTTAAGCACCGGATTTGATAACCCAACTTGTGAACCGCTGAAAGCATAGCCCCGCAGAACTCAATGTTTAAGTCTGTTCAAGAAATTGATATCTATTGAATGCGTATTTCTGAACATCATCACTATGATCGCCAGGCCCACACTAACCTCGGCGGCTGCAACCACCATAATGAAAAAAACAAATAGCTGACCTTCGATGCCCGCATTAGGACTCACGGTTGCCTGGGCTACGTTGTGCATTTTCGAAAAAGCAACCAATAAAAGATTCACCGAATTAAGCATCAGCTCAATGCACATGAAAACAATGATCGCATTCCTTCTGGTGAGCACACCTGCGATACCAATGCAAAACAGGGCGATGGACAGAAATATATAATACTCGATCTTCATAATTTATAATTGGGTGTTCTTATTCCTTTTTACCAATCACCACTGCGCCGACCATTGCACTTAAAAACAATACACTGCTTATTTCAAATGGAATCACATAATCAGTAAACAACACCTGACCCAGGTTCTCAATCAGACCAATATCGCCACCACCATAAAGTACCATCTGACCTTTTTTATCAGCATCTTTCAAAGCTGCAACCAGCACCAGCAACAGGCAGCCACCGGCCACCACACCTGCAAGCCTCAACCATTTATTTTTCTTTGGTTCGGTTTCAGAATTAAGGTTCATCAGCATGATTACGAAAAGGAAAAGAACCATGATGGCCCCGGCATAAACGATAAGGTTAACTATTCCGAGAAACTGCGCATTCATGAGGATATAATGCCCGGTAATAGCCACGAATGTAACTATAAGCCAAAGTACACTATGAACAGGATTTTTACTGACTACAAGCATGATGGCACTACCCAGCGCCAGTACACTTAAAAAATAAAATAATATCTCAGAAACGTTCATGCAGTATTAGGTATTAGATTCTCCGATTGGTATTAGATTATTTATTAATTCTGCTGAGTTGGAGCCGCTGGTCTTTTTGGACGGGTTCCGACTGCCTTCGCATATTCTTCAGGGTTATCCTTAGGATGCGGAATCAGCAGGTCGTTTTTATCATAAATCAATCCTTTACGCTGGTAGTTAGCCGGCGCAAATGTTTCACTCAGATAAATGGCATCCTTAGGGCAGGCCTCTTCGCACAAACCGCAAAATATACAGCGTAACATGTTGATCTCATATTTGGCAGCATATTTTTCCTCACGATATAAATGTTCTTCACCTTTTTTACGTTCTGCACCTTCCATGGTAATGGCTTCGGCAGGGCAGGCAACAGCACAAAGTCCGCAGGCTGTACAACGTTCACGGCCCTCTTCATCACGGTTAAGGATCTGCAAACCACGAAAAACCGGGCTGAATTCCCTTTTTTGTTCAGGGTATTGAATCGTCGGTTTTCTTTTGAAGATATGGCTGAAAGTAATCATCATACCCTTGGCAATGTTCCAAAGGTACAGTCGCTCCAAAAACGTCATTGGCTTACGCTCCACAGGTTTCGCTCTTCTCGTTAATGCTTCCATAAAGCTGTTTCTCCGGCTCCCAGTTAAACTGGTTGCTTTTTAGTTTCGCAAAAATATTTTTATAAGGTCAACTGACCAATTAAGTTTTCTTATATTAAGAGTATGTTTTTTTCTTATATTAAGACTATATTAAAAACCATTTGCCCGGTACAACACCACAGCTGCTGTGATAAGCATGTTGGCCAGGGCCAGTGGTATTAATGTCTTCCAGCCAAGATTCATCAGTTGATCATACCGGAATCTTGGTATGGTCCATCTTACCCACATAAAAAGGAAGATAAAACAGGTTGTTTTAAATAGCAGGCTGGCCACCTGCAATAATGTCGTCAGGTTCTGTCCCCAGCTCTGAACCAGGTTAGTATCGTTTACGAATGGAATATCATAACCTCCGAAAAATAATGTCGCCATCAGGGTGCTGCTGATAAACATATTGATATACTCGGCAAACAAATAAAATCCAAGTTTCATGGAAGAGTACTCCTGGTGATAACCCATGTTCAATTCGTTCTCAGCTTCCGGCAGATCAAATGGTGTACGGTTACATTCTGCGAAAGCGCAAACCAGGAAAATCAGGAAGCCCAGTGGTTGCATGAAAATATTATACCATCCATCCATCTGCTGGCCCACGATAACGCTGAGTTTTAGTGAACCGGTCAGCATCAGCAATGCTATCAGTGAAAGGCCCATTGGCAGCTCGTATGATATGGCCTGCGATGCACCGCGCAAAGAGGCCATCAGCGAAAACTTGTTGTTTGAAGCCCAGCCCCCGATCATAATACCGTAAACACCCATACTCACTATTGCAAAAATGTAGAGAACACCAATGTTGATGTCAGCTACCTGCAGATTGATATACCGGTCCAGACCGAACAAGGTGAAATGTATCGGTCCACCCCAGGGTATGATAGCAGAGGTCATAATCGCTGTGAGCATTGCAAGCGAAGGACCTAAAATAAAAAGCGCTTTATTGGAACTGTTTGGAATGATCTCTTCCTTCATGAAGAGTTTTAGTCCGTCTGCAAGTGGTTGTAAGATACCAAAAGGGCCGGCCCTGTTTGGCCCGATCCGGTCCTGGATAACCGCTGCCACTTTTCTTTCGGCATAAGTCTCATACATGGCTATGACCAGTGAAATGGAAACTATAGAAATGATGAGTATCAGCTTTTCTATGATAAAACCCCAGTCGATAGCGAGCAGTGTTAATTCCATGTTTGTTTATTATACCTCTTGTTCGATGACAAATTGTTCAATGAAATTGAATCCGGTGCATTAATTACTCAGACCTTTCTGATTAACCAGTGGATTGAAATCTTCCGAATGTGCCGGGCCCTGGATTTCCGAAAGATGCACTTCCGGTTTGTTCACCTGGCTTACAGAGTGAATGTCCATCAATAATCTTGGTGCACGGCCATGCATCACTCTTTCAATCGTTTCAGCAGGTAAAGTAGTTCCGATATAATGCCCTGCAGAAATCACGGATTGATGGCTGATACGTGTCGGCCCCTCGATGATCCACTCGCTTGTCTTTTTACGTTCGAAACGACATTCATTACAGATCCAGTCTTCAACTTCGCCCCATTGATCTTTTCTTGCAGTTACACGGAATACTTCATCACCCCTGTACCACAAAGTTGCTTTACCCTTACACTTGGTGCAATTGCAATGTGCATCTACCGGTTTTAGGAACCAAACCCTGTTTTTGAATCGGAAGGTTCTGTCTGTAAGCGCACCTACAGGGCAAACATCAATCACGTTGCCGATAAAATCGTTGTCAAGTGCCTTTTCTATAAAAGTGGCAATCTGCGAATGATCCCCCCTGTCCAGAATACCATGCTCTCTTTTTTCTGTAAGCTGGTCCGCTACATAAACGCAGCGATAACAAAGAATACAGCGGGTCATGTGCAGTTGAATATATGGCCCGATGTCATGTTTTTCAAAAGTCCGGCGCTCGAATTCATAACGTGTGCCTTCTTTACCGTGATCATAACTAAGATCCTGCAGATGGCATTCACCGGCCTGGTCGCAGATAGGACAATCAAGCGGGTGATTGATGAGCAAAAGTTCAACAACTCCTTTGCGTGCATCCGTTACTTTTTCGCTGGTGATATTTTTAACAACCATTCCATCCATCACATTGGTGCGGCAGCTTGCAACCAACTTGGGCATTGGTCTTGGATCGGCTGTTGAGCCGGCCGCAACTTCCACCAGGCAGGTTCTGCATTTACCCCCGCTGCCTTTCAGCTTGCTATAATAACACATAGCAGGCGGAGCAACATCACCACCTATACTCCTTGCAGCATTCAATATGCTTGTGCCCGGTTCAACATCGATGGTAATGCCATCAATAGTAACTTTTATAAGCTTTTTCTCTTCAGCCATATTATAAGTTGTGCATTTATCCTGAAATGATAATGCAGTATTTTAATTTAAAACTAAGCGGGTACCAGTTCTGGTCTCGGATCTGCATAATGTGCGAGACCATAGTTCCTTACCTGGCTTTCTTCCGGGTTTAATACATGCCATTCAAACTCATCCCTGAAATGACGAATCGCAGCGGCAACGGGCCAGGCCGCAGCATCACCCAGCGGACAAATTGTATTGCCCTCTATCCTTCGCTGAATGTCCCACAAAAGATCGATATCACTCATTTTTCCTTTCCCATACTCTATCTTCTTCAGGATCTTTTCCATCCAACCCGTTCCTTCACGGCAAGGAGAACACTGTCCGCAGCTTTCATGACGATAGAACCTGGCCAGCGTTAACGTATGACGAACCACACACTGATCTTCATCCAAAACGATAAATCCACCCGATCCCATCATGGTGCCTGTAGCGAAACCTCCGTCAGCAAGGCTTTCATAGTTCATGATCCTTGTTTCACCTTTTGCTGTTTTAAACAAAAGGTTAGCAGGAATGATAGGCACAGATGATCCTCCAGGTATACAAGCCTTCAGTCGTTTGCCATTTGGAATGCCACCGCAATATTCATCCGAATAAATAAATTCTTCAACAGAGATGGTCATGTCGATCTCATAAACACCAGGTTTGTTGATATTGCCACAGGCAGATAAAAGCTTTGTACCTGTTGATTTGCCCATGCCAATCTTGGCATATTCTTCACCACCCATATTTAAAATCGGAACAACAGCTGCAAGTGTTTCGACATTGTTTACAACGGTAGGGCAATCATATAAACCTTTAACTGCCGGGAATGGTGGTTTGATCCTTGGATTACCACGTTTGCCCTCGAGCGATTCGATTAATGCAGTTTCTTCTCCGCAGATATATGCACCGGCGCCCCGTTGTACATAGATCTGGCAGTTAAAACCAGTGCCCTGGATATTTGTTCCCAGCCAGCCATTTACATTGGCTTCACGGATAGCTTCTTCCAGGATATCAACTATCCACGAATATTCGCCGCGTATATAGATATATGTTCTTTCTGAACCAAGTGCCCATGAAGAAACCACCAATCCTTCAATAAGCAGGTGAGGTAAAAATTCCATCAGGTACCTGTCCTTGAAGGTTCCGGGTTCTGATTCATCTGCATTGCACACGAGGTAACGTGGAACTCCTTCGGGTTTGGCGAGGAAGCTCCATTTCAAACCCGTAGGGAAACCTGCGCCGCCCCGGCCGCGGAGACCGCTTTTCTTTACTTCTTCAACAACATCGGCGGGGGCCATTTTAAACGCCTTTTCCGCAGCTGCATAACCTCCGTTACGGCGGTAAACATCATAGGTTTTGATGCCTTCAATATTAACCTGATCAATCAGTACTTTTCTACCCATGGATTAAGCTATTACTTCACTTTTTTCAATACATATTTCTCTGCTTTTTTACCGGTCATAATCCTGCCGGTTTTATCAAGCTGAAAAAGTGCTGTATCTGATTTCAAATATCGGGATTCAGCACCTTCAAGATGTACAGTATCACTATGCATCATGAATTTGCCGCTTATTGTTTTATTTAAACCTGCAGTATCTTTTGGATTTTTACCTATATAAGCAATTCGCAACTCAAATGTTGTATCGGCAAATAAGGTCACAGTAGTTTCTACAGCATCGCAATCTTCACATGGGATCATACCGGCGTAAGCCGCTGTGATTATCCTTTGATATTGAACAGAAGGCTGTGCTGCCGGAGTATCGGGAACCGGTATTACCGTTGCATTGTTTTCCTTTTCAGCTGAATCACCACAGGCAGTCATGATCAGGGCCAGGCTTACAATTACTACAATTTTTTTCATTATCTGCATAATTCGAAGATGAATAATCTATTGTTAATTGGTCCGGCTACGGCATTCATCAATTATCTGGTCAACTTTTTCTTTAGTAAGATGTTCGCGGTAGAATTTTCCCAGCTGCATCATCGGCGCATAACCGCAGGCACCAAGGCATTCTACTGTTTTCAAAGTAAACATTCCATCAGCTGTTGTTTCACCAACTGCGATACCCAGCTTCTCTTTAATATAGTCAATGATATCATCACTACCGCGCAGCATACATGGACCTGTCTGGCAAACTTCAAAAAGAAATTTACCAACCGGTTTCAGGTTATACATCGAATAGAAAGTAGCTACTTCATATACTTCTATCGGTGCAATGTCTAAAAGTGAAGCAACATAATCCATTGATTCGGAACTGAGCCATCCACCGAACTCTTCCTGCGCCATATGAAGCAACGGTATAACCGCACTTTTCTGTTTGCCGGCAGGATAGCGGTCTTTGATTTCCTGAACCTTACTGAGTTGCTGCTCTGAAAATTTCACCATATTATTAGAATTGTCTGTTTGCTCACGCAATCAGCAAATTGTTTCTTAACCTTCGTTGTAACTATTTTTAGTTGTAACTATTTTTATCAGCCATCCATTTCTCCGGCAATCAGGTTAAGACTGCTCATCAGGATGATTGCATCACTCAACATTGAACCACGGCTCATTTCTTCATAAGCCTGGTAATAGATAAAACATGGTCTGCGGAAATGCAGCCTGTATGGGGCTCTTCCTCCATCACTAATCAGGTAAAATCCTAATTCCCCATTCGCGCCTTCCACTGAATTGTACACTTCCCCTTTAGGCATATCAATTTCACCCATTACAATTTTGAAATGCCAGATCAGCGCTTCCATCTTCGTATATACATCCTTTTTCTCCGGTAAATAATATTCCGGAACATCGGCATGAAATATTTCCGCTTCAGCACCTTTAAATTCCTGCACTTTCTGATAAGCCTGGCGAATAATGCTGATTGACTGGTACATTTCCTGGTTCCTTACCAGGAACCGATCATAACAATCACCGGTAGATCCTACAGGTATTTCAAAATCCATATCCTCATAACTGCTGTATGGGCTGTGTACCCGTACATCATAATCAACACCCGCCGCACGAAGATTCGGGCCCGTAAAACCAAAGTTTATTGCACGTTCTGCACTGATGGGTCCTACGCCCATGGTCCTTTCCATGAATATGCGGTTCCTGGTAAAAAGGTTTTCAAACTCCTTTAATACTGCAGGATATTCGTTAAGAAATTTCTCCAGTTTCTGAAAAGCGGCGTTTGTGAAATTTCTTTCAAAACCACCTATTCTTCCAATGTTCGTAGTGAGCCTTGAACCGCAGATCTCTTCGTAAATCTCATAGATCAGTTCACGGTATTGCATTACATAAACAAATCCCGTGAAAGCACCGGTATCTACACCAACAATGGAATTGCAGATCAGGTGATCCGAAATACGCGCAAGTTCCATGATGATGATCCGGAGATAATCAACCCTTTTCGGGGTTTTGACATTTAATAATTTCTCACAGGTAATATGCCAGCCCATATTGTTGATGGGAGCCGAACAATAATTCAACCTGTCTGTCAACGGGGTGATCTGGTATAAAGGTCTTCTTTCTGCAATTTTTTCGAAAGCGCGGTGAATATACCCGACAGTCTGTTCAGCGCTTACAATCCGTTCACCATCCAGTTCAAGGATGTTTTGGAACACCCCATGTGTTGCAGGGTGTGTAGGCCCAAGGTTGAGTGTCGTTGTTTGTTTTTCAATTGAACCTTCCGGTAATTTTATATGGTGCTCAGACATCTTATTTGTTATTTATCTTCCAAACATATCATCATCCTTATCGATCCTTGTCTGATCTTCAAGAGGAAACTCTTTCCTCATCGGAAAATAATCCATCTCGTCGACGTTCAAAATTCTTTTCAGGTTTGGATGACCAATGAAGTTGATTCCATAGAAATCATAAGTTTCGCGCTCCATCCAGTTTGCGGCTGAAAATAAATTAGCCGCGGTAAAAACATCCGGTGAATTGATATCGGTAAAAACCTTGAACCGGACCCTGACGTTATCAACCAGGTTGTGGAGATGGTAAACCACTGCGAGTTCGCGGCCGGCATTATCAGGATAATGCACCGAGGTGAGATCTGTGAGGAATCTGAAATTAAGATCCGGCTCGTCAAACAAAAACTGCATCACCTTCAGGTTCATTTCCTTTGGTGCTTCGAAAGAAAGCATTCCATATAACTCTTCAAAATTTGTGACCTGGTCGCTGAATTTCTCAGTCAGTTTGGATTTTATATGATCGTAAGTTAAACTCATTTTAATACTCTGCGATTTAGCTGGTCTGGTTTCTGGGTTATTGGATTCCGTAGCTTTCCATGAGTTCTTTGTAGCGCTCACCATTTCTTCGTCTCAGGCTTTCTTTACCCACAAGATCCTGTACCCTCATGAATCCGTCTATCACAGCTTCGGGTCTTGGTGGGCAACCTGGTATATAAACATCAACAGGGATTATCTGGTCAATTCCCTGCAGCACACTATATGTGTCAAATATACCGCCACTTGAAGCACAGGCGCCCATCGCAAGCACCCATCTGGGTTCTGCCATCTGGAGATAAACCTGCTTTACGATCGGACCCATCTTTTTTGCAATTGTTCCCATCACCATCATTAAATCACACTGGCGGGGTGAAAATGCCATACGCTCAGATCCGAACCTTGACATATCGTAGTTCGCAGCCATGGTTGCCATGAATTCGATGCCGCAGCATGAGGTGGCAAATGGCAGAGGCCAGATGGAATTTTTTCTTGCCAGTCCTACAACTTTATCAAGGGTGGTAGCAAAAAACCCTTCTCCTGAATAGCCTTCCGGGCCCTCCTCCAGGAGTTTTATATTTCTTTCGCCGGTAAGATTATATTGAACAGGTCGCATTTCTTTGAGTTTAGATTTTTCAATTTTAAAAGGTAAATGTTGTTCAGGTCAATTCAGGAATCATTGCGGATTCCCTGGCCTTTATAACATTTCTTAACCTTAGAAAGTTGAATTTTAGCCGTTGTTGTAATAAGTTTAATCAAGCCTTAAGCCGGTTTCTTGTCTTAATCTTCCCATTTCAGGGCACCTTTCTTAATAATATATGTAAAACCAGCTATAAAAAATCCCACAAACATTAATACTGCGTAAAAACCATTCCAACCAAGATGCTTGAAATTAATAGCATATGGATAGAAGAAAATTACCTCCACATCAAATAACACGAACAATATCGCAACAAGGAAGTATTTTATTGCCATTGGCTGACGCGCGTTGCCAATACTTTCAATTCCGCTTTCAAATGTGGCCAGTTTATCAGATGTGCTTCTTTTCGGGCCGAGTAAATGAGTAACGAACATTATCCCGCCTACCAATAAAAGGGCAAAAACAAGTTGCAATGCGATAGGAAAATACCAATAGGAACTATTTGGGTCGTGGACAGCGGTTGAGGCTTGTAAAAGGTACTTCATATTTAACCCGCGTATTGGTTTAGGCGCAAAAATAAGACAGAGTGGTGACATTCCAAATGTCAATGTGGGAATTGCAAAATAAAATCCCGACCCGGAAACCGGGACGGGATCGATATAAAGAATTCATTATAAGACTGATATTATCTACCCGTTGCCGGCTTCTTTTTAGGTGTAGTTGCTGGTTTTGTTCCGGGTTGTTTTTGTGCGGGTTGCTTTGGCTTAGGTGGATTCTTCAGCTGATTTATGGTAGCAGCTATCTCCGTTTTTGAAGGATCAATGATAAGGATCTTTTCCAAAGCAGCAATTGCCGAATCATTTTTCTTTGCCACGTTTGCGTAATACTGTGCAAGATATGTATGTGACTCGATCATGATATTCTTCAGCTTGACACGAGCAGAATCTGGAATCGTATCAGTAAAAGAAATCAGTCTTTTATAAGGCTCAACATACAATCCCTGTTCAAGCGTAGTATCCTTAGCTACTGCGGTTCTTGCGCACCAGAGATAACCATAGATCTGATTAGGAAATTTTGTTTGATATACATTACAGAATATACTGTCTGCTCTTGCATATTGCTTTGCGGTATAGTTTGCAAAGCCCCAGGCGTACAAGGCAGTTTGTGAAGGCTCCGGGTCAATTTTATAAGCCATTCCAAGCCAGTTTGCTACCTGCACTGAATCTTTAAGACTCTTAGCAAGGTCAGCAGCTTTTTGAATGTATTTAACTTTGTTGGCTATTACTGTATCCTTGTCAATAGCCTTTTGGAAATTCGCGAAAGCTTCAGCTTCAGATCCTGGTGTCTTGGCGGCAATCTTTCCCATTTCTTCATAGTCTGTTGGAAGTACATCTTCAGGGGCAGCCTTCGAAAAGAAAGTTGTCATTGCTTGTTTTGCACCTGCAGCATCACCCAAAGTGTCGTTTACGTATGCAAGCATACGATACAATCTCGGACTGGCCTTGTCGCCCAGCTGAGTAATTAATTCTGTAGCTCTTGCTTTTGCTTCCGGGAATTTGCTGGAAGCATATAGAAGATCTGCCTTCATAGATTCCTGTTCAGGACCCTGATCGCTGTTCGCTACATATTGATCAAGATATGTAGCCGCCTTATTTACATCTCTGAAATACCAATAATAATATAATTCAAAATATGTCGGTGCATATGTTGGATCAAGCTTTATTGCATCTTCAAATGCAGGGAGGAAGTATTCCGGATTGTTTTGAGTAAGATATACTTTTCCAATACTGCTTTTAGCTGCTGCATGTTTTGGGTCCAGTTCCAAGGCCTTTGTATAAGAAGTCACAGCGTTACCACCATCTATCAGTTTGCGGTATGCATCACCCAATAACATGTATGTTTCAGGCGAAGCAAATTTTTTAATGGTTGGCGCGATCTTGAGCTTTTCTATTGCATATGCTGCATCACCGGAATTGGCATCAACATTTGCATTTGCAACTGCATTGATTACGTCAACCTCTTTGTTTTTCGTAAGATTCAATGCAGTTTCGAAACGTTGTCTCGCTTCGTTTGTTTTACCTTCCATCAGCTCGAGCTGACCCATACCGGCAAGAAGCAAAGGAGCATTGCCATTCTGCGTAAGATATTTTTGATACAAAGCCTTGGCAGCGACTGTATCTCTCAACGCATTCTTTTTATCCAACAAAGTCTGACCTAACCAATATACTGCTTCCAGGTTGTTAGGATTTGAAGCCAGGACCTTGTCAAAAGTTTCCTTCGCGCTTTTGAACCTTTCATAGTACAAAAACTTTTTGCCTTGCTCAACTGTTTGAGCAAACAGCACATTACCGATTAAGGCAAATGCCACTACCAGACTTAACGATCGTTTCATCATTGTCGATTCCTGATTTTTAGATTTTGTAATATATTGTGTTTATTGTTCCGTTTTCCGGGCTATTCGGTAATACTCATATTTCGCAAATCAAAAGGCATTCTTGTTGGCAGTAAATACGCTCTCTTGAAAATCAACTGTCCTTTTTCATAGATGAGGAAATTCGCAAATCCGCTGCCAAGCCCCCTATAATTTTCTTTTAAAACATAGTACAAAGGGCGTACCATCGGATATTTGCCCAGTGCGATATTACCAAGATAAGGATGAACAAAAGTTCCATTACAATCTCTGCACTCGATCTGGGCCAGTTTTATCTTCTCAAGAAAACTCAGCTGGGCGGTATCATCACTGTTACCTATCCAACTAACACCTATCATGCCAATTGCATCATTATGATTAGATACATATTCAATTACAGCCTCACTGTTCGCAGCTCCCACCACATTTTTACTGAGAGCCTCTCCCTTTAAAAGTGAATCTCTCACATAACGTACGGTGCTTGTTTGCCTCGCTCCATCCAGCAACACTTTGTATTTAAAGTTGCTCTTGCCTCTTAACATTCCCTGGATTTCAGGAATAGTAAAAAAGGTGTCTTTTGACTGATTATTGACAATCAAGGCAACCGCATCTACAGCCAATGTTCCGAATGCCGGTTTGAACTTATATTTATCCGTCATCAGCTTTTCTTCTTCCCTGGTCGGAGCCCTGGTAACAATCACCAGCCGAACGCTGTCATTCATAAGATCCCGCAGGCATTCTGCTTCAGGTTTATAATCAACAACGATCTTTGCGTCAGGATACTTGGCTTCGAACACTTTGACCTGCGAATCCATCACAGGCTTAAATGATTCGTCAACACTGATCCTTATCCTACCACTTGTAATAGTTTCCTGTATCCCGGTTCCTGCCGAATCGCCGCAGCTAGCCAGGATAATTCCAAAAATAAAAACAAACAGTAACAAAAAAATATCCATCCCGCTATGGGATATTCTGAAATTCCGCATTAATTAATATAATTTTTCCTGTAACCCCTGTAAATTCTGAATATCCCGTAAAGCACACACAATCCTCCAAAAATGTAAGAAAATGGTGGTACGGGAAAGGCGAGCTCGTAACCGAGTTGCCGCGAGAACAGGAAAAAGCCGCCTATTGCGGTGTAAATGAGCCCCATACCGAAATCCATGATGGATCTGCGGTTTGTATATGCACTCATCTTCCTCTTTTCATAGTCATCGTGTGACTTCTGTTCCAATTCGTTCATATTAGTTTTTTTCAGGGGTTCGGGCAAGTTATGAAATTACCTTCAAAAAAAACTTCAGAGGTATTGAAGATTAGCCTCAATTTAATTTAAACGGGAGGAATACGGTGCCGTTAGCGGCCACGATTCTTTTATTAAATAAATCATATTTAAAAAAATCGTACCATATTTGAAAAATATCCCCGGAATATCTGCCGAACCCGGTCTAAAAATTTTTCAGTCTTTCTATTTAGATGCAGCTCAACGGTTCATTCCATAACATGAAAAGTTAAATAGGTCAATAAAAACCGGGGTTGAAAACTATCTTTGCGAACATGAAAATTCTGATGGTCTGCCTGGGTAACATATGCCGCAGTCCGCTGGCGGAAGGCATATTAAAACACAAGGCCAAAACAGCAAATAAAAAATGGATCATTGACAGTGCAGGTACAAACGGATACCATGTGGGGGAAGCGCCGCACCGGCTTTCACAGAAAGTAGCTAAAATGAACGGAGTAGAGATTTGCGATCAGAAAGCAACCCAGTTCACCGCCTATGACTTTCGTGACTATGATATTATTTATGCTATGGCTGATGAGGTAATAACTGAAATGAAATGGATAGCCGGTAAAAACTACGACGCTTCAAAAGTGAAGTTATTAATGGAGGAACTATATCCCGGGAAAAAAATGGATGTCCCCGATCCCTGGTATGGAGCGGAGCCAGGTTATCATGATGTTTATAAGATGATTGATGAAGCCTGCGATGCAATCTTAAGGAAATATGAGTAAGTCCGTAATATTTTTATCAACTTCCCTACCTATAATAAAATGAGTATAAAAGTTTCATTACCACAAGGTACCCGTGATTTTGGTCCTGATGTGGTTCGCAAGAGAAATTACATCCTGGATACAATTCGTAATGTTTTTGAATTATATGGATTTCAGCCGCTGGAAACGCCGGCTATGGAAAACCTGGAAACCCTGATGGGTAAATATGGTGAAGAAGGAGACAAGCTCATTTTTAAAATTCTGAATAATGGCCTGAACGATCCTAAGAATTCGGAAAAGGCCAGCCTGGGATTTCAGAACGCTTTACAGGGAAAAAATGACCAAAGACTAACTGAAAGAGCATTAAAATATGATCTTACTATACCTTTCGCCCGTTATGTTGCTATGAATCATGGTCAGCTAGCGATGCCGTTTAAAAGATACCAGGTGCAGCCGGTCTGGAGGGCTGATCGGCCGCAACGGGGACGGTACCGCGAATTTGTTCAATGTGATGCTGATGTGGTCGGAAGCAAAAGTTTGATTAACGAAGTAGAACTGGCCGGAATTTATGACACCGTGTTTAAGAACCTGGGGATAGGCATTGAGTTAAAAATAAATAGCAGAAAGATATTGGCTGCTCTTGCAGAATACTGCGGAGGACCGGAAAAGCTTACAGATATAACGGTAGCTATTGATAAGCTCGATAAAGTGGGCCTGGAAAAAGTGGCAACTGAACTTGCTGAAAAAGGTTTGAACCAGGAACAGATCGACATGATTAAAGCATACCTCGCCTTATCAGGTAATAACAGGGAGAAGATTGCGGGATTGAAGGAACTTATACCAGGTGAACATGCAGGCGCTGGTATTGCTGAACTTGAATATCTGCTGGATTATCCGGGTACAAACTATCGTGATAGCCTGATTGTTGATCTCACGTTGGCACGTGGACTCAATTATTATACGGGTTTGATATTCGAGATCAAGGCAAACAATGTTCAGATGGGAAGTATCGGAGGTGGGGGCAGATATGATGACTTAACAGGTTTATTTGGTGTCCCGAACATTCCGGGTGTCGGAATATCGTTCGGTGTTGACAGGATTTATGATGTAATGGATGAATTAAATCTTTTCCCCAGGGCAGTACAGACTGGAACACAGGTGCTTTTTTTTAACCTGGGTGAAGAAGAAAGCAAAGCGGCTTTTAGTATTGTTCAGAAGCTAAGGGATAAAGGAGTTCGTTGTGAGTTATTTCCGGAGCAGGCAAAAATTGATAAACAATATAAATACGCTGAAAAGAAACAGATACCATTTACTGTTTCTATAGGCAACAAAGAACTGAAGGAGCAAATGTGCGTGGTGAAAAATCTTGCAACTAAAGAGCAGGTCGTGCTGCCAATTTCAGCCGTGACGGATTTTAATTTTGCTGATCAGCAGAACTCAGTACTGAAATAAATATGACAACCTTTTAGTCCTGTAATAATTTAAATACCCCAATGGTCCTGAAATAGCGATTGTCCTGAAATAACTAATGCCCCAAACACTGACCAATATAAACAACAAGTCAAATTCAATCATCACATCACCTTCAAACAACAACTCAACTTCAAACATCACATCACCTTCAAATAATAAATCAACTTCAAACAAAATCAAACCTTAAATATGAAATCTAACGTTTTTTCCATTGCTATGTTCGCTGTGATAACAGTGGTAGCGCTATCATGCGGCACTGGCGATAAATCCGGCCTTGCCATTCCTAAAGATGCATCTATTGTAGTTCACATAAATTCCGGTGGACTCACAAAAAAATTATCCTGGGATGAAATCAAAAGCACAAACTGGTTCCGGGAAATCTATACCGAAGCAGATGATTCTCTCGCTAAAAAAATGATGGATGATCCCGGTGCTTCCGGTATTGATATTGACAAGGACCTGGCATTTTTCGCAAAAAAACAGGGACGCGGAGGCTATATGGTTTTTGAAGGGTTTGTAAAAGACGCGGCTGCTTTTGAAGCTTTTAATAAAAAGATAAATGATGGAGCTGCGGCAACAAAATCCGGCGATCTGAATGTGATGAAACTGAAAGAGAAGGGCATGCTTAGCTGGAATACCTCAAGATTTGTTTACGTATTGAATGCGCCAAACTTGACCAGTTTTCCCCCGATGGGCCAGGGAGGTCCACAAGAGGCATATTCGTTTCCTGTAGACAGTCTCCAGATGTTTGGTACCATCTTATATGACCTGCCATCAGATCAAAGTATGTATAAAGATGATCGTTTCGCGGCAACCATGAAAGAAGCCGGTGACATGCATATCTGGATGAACAATGAGAAGAACTATGGGTCAATGGCAGAAGGCATGTTATCCATGCTTAAGGTTAATGCAATGTTTGATAAGAATGCAACAGGTATGTCTATCAATTTTGACGATGGTAAGATTTCTGTTAAGACAAAACAATTCTTTAATAAAGAAGTGTTGAAACTGCTGGAAAAATATCCGGCAAAGGATATATCTGCCGACGTCATTAATCGCATCCCATCACAAAATGTAGTGGCCGTTATGGTGATGAACTATCAGCCTGAAGGTCTGAAAGAGCTAATGAAGCTATTTGGTTTTGACGGTGCCGTAAACGGGTTTATGCAACAGGTCGGGTATAGTGTTGATGAATTCGTAAAAGCAAACAAGGGCGAATTATTAATAGCGGTAAGTGACCTCAAACCCTATACCGGCTTTGATTCAGCTACTATCAATCCTGACGGCTCAGTGAGCCAGGGAGGCAACAAAACACCTGAACTGAATTATTTATTTGCGACTTCAATTAACGATAAGCCTGCATTCGATAAAATGGTCGGGATCATTGCCGGTAAGGTTGGCGACATCAGCCAGGGCGGTTTCTTTCCAAAGCTCAGCTATAGCATGAACAATAACTGGTTTGCTGCAGGTAATTCACAGGATCAGGTCACAAAGTTCCTGGCAGGTGGAAATAATAAGCAACCTTTTGCTTCGAAAATAACCGGCAATCCATTTGGAGCTTATGTTGATCTGCAGAAGATCATGGCTGCCGGCAGCAACGCCGCTACCGACACTACAAGTAAAGTTGCATTGGATCTGTCACTAAAAATGTGGCAGGACATACTAGTAACGGGAGGCAAATTAAAAAATGATGCGCTGAACTATGATGTTGAGATCAACCTGGTAAATAAATCAACCAATAGTCTTAAACAACTGAATCAATACGCAGACCAGATGTCACTCAACAAAAAGAAAAAAGCATTCTGATAATTGTAAACAAGGCTGTCTCAAAAGTATAATTGAGGCAGCCTTTTACTTTAAGTAATAATTAGTTCCGGCAGTTCATATTTGTTTGAGACCTTATGGATTTTGAAATTCAGCAATTGTTGCCCGCCTGGTTTACAAGTTCGCAGGCTGCCACTTCAGACTTCTGGTTAAAAGATTTGTCCTTTAAACAGGGTGAGTTGATTGAGATCGTGGCCCCTTCAGGAAGTGGTAAAACTTCTCTCATTCATTTCCTGTATGGTATGCGCAAAGATTACACAGGCATCATCCGGTATAACAATAAAGAACTAAGCACTGCCGGCTACGAAACGATGGCCCAATACCGTAAAGACAATTTGAGCGTAGTGTTCCAGGACATGCGGCTGTTCAACAGTCAAACTGTATTTGAGAACATCGAGATCAAAAGACAACTTGCTCCTTTTCACGATAGCGGCCTCATAAAAGAAATGGCCTCACGGTTAGGAATAGCCGATAAACTGGACGCACTTTGTGCCAACTGTTCTTATGGGGAACAACAACGTATTGCAATTATCAGGGCCCTGATGCAACCCTTCGACATTTTACTGTTGGATGAGCCATTCAGCCATCTTGATCGTAATAATGCTGAGAAGGCAATGAAGCTGATTCTCGGGGAAGCCGGGAAAAGAAATGCTACGATTATATTTGCGGACCTGGAACAGACTTCTTTTTATCCAAAAACCAGGTTATTTTATCTTTAAAACTTATCCCTGGCCCCATCATATAAAAATATAAAGCCCCTTATTCAAAGCAGTACCAGCCGTTACTCAAGGATCTCCTCTTACCTGGGACTTGGAATTGGTGTTCTTTTGTTGCTTTGTTCCGTACAAATGTTTCTTAACATCCAGGAATTGCTGGGCAATAAGAGTCCCCGCAAGGACAACTTTGATTTTATATCCATCAGCAAAACCATTACAAATGAAACGATGGGCCAGCTTGATAAAAATCTCTTCCAGGAAAATGAGATCAGGGAGGTAGCTGCACAGCCTTTTATTGATGGTGTCGGACCTCTCATTGCAAATCGATTCAGAACGCAGCTGAGCATTGACCGGATCATTCCTTTCAGTACCGACTTTTTTGTGGAGGCGTTGGATAATTCTTTTATTGATACCGTACCCCCCAATTTCAGTTGGACAGAAGGCCAGCAAATTATTCCCGTGATTCTTTCCTCTGATTTCATGGAAATTTACAATGTGTTTGCACCGGGCTATGGGTTACCACAGGTATCGGAAGCAACAGCCTCGCAGCTTATAGTAAACATCAATTGTTTTGGTATAAATGGTAAACAGCAAACATTCAAGGCAACAATAGTTGCATACAGTGACCGTATTAATTCAGTGCTGGTTCCTGAATCATTTTTGACCTGGGCCAACCGGGAATTTGGTAACACTACCGATGTGAAGGCTACGCGTTTATTCCTGCGCACGAAAGATGCCAATGATCCGGCTTTGCTTTCATTTCTTGATTCAAAAAATTATAAAGTCAACAAAGACAAAACAAAATTCGGCCGGGTAAAACAGGTGCTGCAAGGGATATTTACTGGTCTCGGGGTTTTCGGGCTTATGGTCGTTTTGCTTGCGCTGATGTTATTTTCATTTTACCTCCAGCTGATGGTCGCGCGAAGCCAAGACAGTCTGGATTTATTAATGACACTTGGCTACTCTCCTTCCTGGCTAAGCAAAAAAGTTTCGGGGCAGTTTGTTCCTGCATATATTATCATCGTAGCAGTTGCACTGGCAGTTACACAGCTTTTCCACTGGCTGTTTCATCATTATGTTTTAGCGGACCGCCCGGAGTTATCGCCCATAGTTAGCTGGATTGTGGTGCTAGTTGCCATTCTGCTCATACTATTATCAATCATCACCAATCACCGGATGATAAAAAAACTGTTGTTACGTATTCCCGGTGTTTAACCCCGGGCTATGCGAAGTCAACCCCTACCGGGGTTGTAAAGCACTCACCACTCACCACTAAAACTCATCACTCATAACTCATAACTGGTTTCCCTGCCTCCGCCCTTGCGAACGGCTGAAGCTTCCAGTACGTGAGGCTTCGCCACAACCATTCGAATGGTCCGAACCTATAATATTTTAACCAGATATTACTGAAGATGATCTGGAAGATCCAAATTCCTGCAACCACTATATAGATCTGGTAACGTTGCATTGCATCAAACCATCTCAGGCCATAACCGTTATAGATCAATGTGCAGATTATTGATTGCATCAGGTAGTTGCTAAATGCCATCTGACCTACGGGTGAAAGCATGCGAAAAAACCAGTCAGCAATATGCAGTTTGTAAATGGTCATGAGCAGGCCGATATGACCAAGGCAAATAAACAATCTTTTTTCATCGTAAAAATCAAATAACAACTTGTCAGCCAGATAAGATCTGTCAAATTTCACATCCACGGACGCTCTTAGTATCAGATAACTCAAAGTAAGCCCAACTGCATATCCAATAACAGACAACAGGACATAAAACTGCACTGATCTATGCCCGGTTAGCACACCTAATTTGAACAGCGCCATACCAAAAAAGAAAAAGGCGAGAATATCGTAGAAATAATTATTATAGAAAACAGTGCTCTGGATTTCAACATTGATTTTTTTAAGATAGGTCATAAGTGAAAAATATCCTTTGCGAAATTCTGCAACTTCTTTGGCCGCTTCTTTTTTCATATTTGCCAGCTTCAGACGCTCAACCCTTGCTTCATATTGTTCTTTATCTGTTTTTTGTTCAGGGGTGAGCTTCTGTTTCTTTTTCTCAAGGGCCACTGCATATTCACCTTTTTCACGGTTGCTCTTTCCTTCATAAAGCGTGAGTGTATTTTTCAGATTCATCATCAACATCAGGCCTATACCGAATAAGAACAGGTATTTTGGAGCCATTTTTCTGAAAGGGAAAAGAAACAGGCCGCAAATAGCATAGCTGTAAAGAATGTCTCCTACCCATAGAAAGATAAAAGCATTAATCAGCCCGAATATGAGTAACCAGATAAGCCGCCGGTAATAGATATCAGCCGGATAGGTGCCACCATGTTTTTTTTCGAGCCTGCTGATCAGCAAAATGCTACCTGCGCCAAACAACATGGAAAACAAAGCACGCATTGTTCCTTCGAAAAACCCGGAGACCGTCCACCAGGTGTAATAGTTTATGCCACTGTATTCATTTCTTATGCGTAGATCATTAGCAGTAAGAAATGGCAGGGAGAAATAGGGTATGTTCATGAGCAGGATGCCAAGTAGGGCTATTCCTCTCAAGGCATCGATGATCTGAACCCTTTCAGACTGAATAAGTGGAGTTGCTGATTCAGTATATAACGGAGTAGCCTGAGACCCGGTCGTTGGAGACTGGTCCGAAGGAAATGACTCATTCATGAAGATTTGTTTAGGTGTTTTAAGATTAGGTATTTTAAATATACGAATTGCTTTTGCAAAACAATATTACCTATAATAGGTATTGCCATTCAATCCATAACATCCCTGGCAACTGAGTTATTAAACGCCTTCAAAAACTAAACGCCTTCAAAAACCATTGCCGCGCCCTGCCCTACACCTACGCACATGGTTGCCAGGCCATATTTTGAACCACGCCTGCGCATTTCATGAATAAGCGTTGTTGTGATTCTTGCTCCGCTACAACCCAGCGGGTGACCGATGGAGATAGAGCCGCCATTTACATTCACGCGATTGACATCAAGTTGCAGTTCCCCGATACAAGCCAGGGATTGAGAAGCAAACGCTTCATTAAGTTCAATAAGGTCGAGGTCTGCCGTTTTAATTCCGGCCCTGGCCAGAGCTTTTGTACTTGCAGGAACTGGTCCCATGCCCATAATGGCGGGGTCTACTCCAGCCACAGCCATTGAAACAATAGAACAAATTGGTTTAAGTCCATATTTTCTTACGGCTTCTTCGCTGGCGATAATGAGTGCAGCTGCGCCGTCATTAATCCCGGCCGAATTACCGGCAGTAACTGATCCCTTTTCGGCGAAGGCAGGCCTGAGAGCTGCCAGTTTTGCCAGGCTGGTGATCCTGGGATGTTCGTCTTTTGTCAAAAGGATTTTTTCTTCTTTTCCACCAAGGATTTCGACACCGGTGATTTCATCTTCCCATTTTTGCTGATTGAGAGCAGCAAAATATTTCTCCTGGGATGCAAGGGCAAACTCATCCTGCCGATCCCTTGAAATGTTCCATTGTTTAGCAACATTTTCGGCAGTTTCACCCATTGAATACGGATAGTATTCATCAGTGAGTTTTTTATTGGGAAAACGCCAGCCGATAGTACTATCGACCATTTGCAGGTTCCGGTTCCAGGAACCACCTGCCTTAGGGATGATATATGGTGCCCTGGTCATACTCTCGACCCCGGCGGCAATATAAACCTCTCCTTCCCCACAAATAACTGCCCTGGCCGCATCCATGACTGCCTGTAAACCCGAAGCACAAAGACGGTTAACTGTATTACCGGGCACCGTTACCGGCAGCCCGGCCAACAACGCAGCCATCCTGGCTACGTTTCGGTTGTCTTCTCCTGCCTGGTTGGCATCACCGGCGATCACATCTTCAATCGAGTCAGGGTTAATAGCGGAATTACGGTTGAGTAATGCCCTGATGGCCGTTGCAAGCAAATCATCAGGCCGGATACTGCTTAGCGCGCCACCATATTTTCCAATCGGGGTTCGGATCGCATCAATTATAAAAGCACGGGCCATAGATCTTATGTGTTAAATGAACGTTTTAGTAAAGAGTTGGGATTATAAATCCCTGCGGATCAATCCGATCAAAGGTAAGCGAGGAAACCATAGCGCGAAATTGCTAATAACCTGTCATTTTCCCATTGTCATCAATGGAACCAGCTGTCGTAATGGAACCAGGGATGGCTGCTCCGATCTTTCAATTAACAATCACAAATCCCCAATTAAAAATATCTTTGCAAAATGTCTGCTAGTAAAAAGAATATAAGACAGCTGGGATTGAGTGATCTGGAAGCTTTTTTTGAAACCCTGGGCGAAAAAAAGTTCCGGGCAAAACAGGTGTATGAGTGGATATGGACCCGGCAGGCTCATAGTTTTGATGCTATGACAAACCTCAGTAAAGAGCTGAGACTCAAACTCCAGGATAATTTCTCGCTTCCTGCTTTAACTGTAGATACAACACAATATTCTTCCGATGGCACTGTGAAAAGCCGTTTTCGTACCTGGGACAAACATCTTGTGGAAGGTGTATTGATTCCAACAGAAGAACGGAAAACTGCCTGCGTTTCTTCCCAGATTGGCTGTTCCCTTAGTTGTAAGTTCTGTGCCACGGGTTATATGGATCGTCAACGAAATCTTGATTTTGATGAGATTTTTGATGAAGTCGTGCTGATTAACCAGCAGAGCGAAAAAGTCTATAACAAGAAGCTGACCAATATCGTTTTTATGGGTATGGGTGAACCACTGCTCAATTATAAAAACGTATTAAAGGCAATCGAGCGGATCAGTTCGCCGGATGGACTCGGCATGAGTCCAAGGCGGATCACTGTTTCAACTGCGGGTGTTGCGAAAATGATCAAACAATTGGGTGACGATGGCGTAAAGTTCAAGTTGGCTGTATCCCTGCATGCAGCTACTGATAAAAAGCGCAATGAGATCATGCCGATCAACGAAAGCAACAACCTGAAGGCCCTGGTTGAAGCTTTGAACTATTTTTATAAAAAGACAGGCAACGAAATCACTTTCGAATATATACTCTTCAAAAACTTCAACGACAGCATCGAGGATGCCGATGAACTGATCAAGATCTACCGGCAGGTTCCGGCTGACCTTGTAAACATCATTGAATACAATACTATTGAAGCTGCAACCTTCTCCAAACCGGATGAAGAAGTGGTAGATAAATTCATGGCTTATCTTGAAAAACACCGGGTTAATGCGCGCTTAAGAAGGAGCCGCGGAAAAGATATCGATGCAGCTTGCGGTCAGCTTGCAAACAAATCATAATTATTTTTACTTTCCGGCTTTAGTTAACTGGGAGGTTTTGGTTGACTTTGAACTTTTTGTAGCCTTTGAAGTTTTAACTGAGCCTGGACTTTTAGCTGAACTTGAACTTTTGGTTGACTTTGAACTTAGGTTTGACTTTGAATTTTGGTTTGACTTCAGTTCCACGATTTCTATAGCGGCCTTCAGCGTCTGCCGGAGCTTTTTAAGCGGGAGATCGGAATAAGGATCGATATACATAACGCTGATGGTTGACCGATCCCCGATTTCAAGCCATGGAAACGGAAGGGATTTGGCTTCCTTGAATCCTATATATGGCAAACCGTTTTTTTTTTCCTTCCAAAAATAGCATAACATCTTTTTATGAATGGAGAAGAAGGGCATTCCATATTTCATGGACTCACTAATTTGTGAGTCATGTTTAAGGATGATTGTCCTAAGGGCTTCCAGGCAGCTTTTTACCGGCTCATTCAGGCCGAGATAAAATGAATCGATGTTTCGCATATGAAAGCTTTGTTGAATATTCTGATCTGATCCTCGATAAAAAAGAAAGTTAAGATAAGAGGAAGTAATTGTTTAATCAAGTTTGATGAGTGGATGCAGGACCGGTTCTATAATTCGGCAACAAGCCTCAATCTTCCGGCTGGGTTAGCCTTTTCATTAAGTCCCATCGATTTTGCGTATCTTTGTGTATTACTCACTACTGTTGTAAAACAGCAAATCGCTTCAAATGGCAAGAAATAGCTTCGACCGCTTCATCAATAAGGGTGCAACCGGCTCACAAAAGAAAGAACAGATCCGTCAGGAAAAGAAACAGGCAAGAGAAGAAAAAAATGCCTACTTCGATCAGCTAAAAAAAGAAAAGAAAGATCAACGAGTAGCCCAGCAGGCTGCGCCTTTGCGTGAAAACCAGGCGCGTACGTCTGAAGAACGTGCACAAAAACCGGGTTATTCCAAACCAGCCCGTGGCACCAGCAGGCCTGCAGCATCGAGGTCATACGGTAAATCTGCCGGTACGGGTGAAAGCTATGGCAGTAAAAAGCCAGTTTTTAAGAAGACGGAAAGAAGCAACGAAGGCAAGAAAGCAGGCTATAATAAATCTGAAGATAATAGCAGAGGTTACGGAGCTAAAAAAGCTGGCTTTAACAAACCAGAAGAAAGCGGTTCAGGATACGGTAGCAAAAGGGCAGGCTATAGCAGATCTGAAGACAGCAATTCAGGATACGCTGGCAAAAAAGCAAGCTTTAACAAATCAGAAGACAGCAAAGGATACGGAGAAAAAAAAGCCGCTTATAAAAAGCCAGAGGAAGGCAGCAGAGGACATGCCGGCAAAAAAACTGCTTACAATAAACCTTTCTCGTCAGGAAGCCAGGACCGTAGTGGTAAAACATCATTTGAAAAGGCACCGGTGAAGAAAGACGAAAGAAAAGGTGGTTATGCAGGTAAACCAAAAACTCCAAAATTATCCATTGCATTGACAGGTGCAGCTGCAAAGCCGGCATTAAAAAATCCCGATGGTTCAAGAGTTGCTCCGGCAGCAAAACAAGTGGTTGTTCCGGCTAAAGCTGAGGCTTACAAAGATGGTGTGATGCCTTTGAATAAGTTTATCGCTCATGCAGGAGTTTGTTCCAGGAGGGATGCTGCAGACCTCGTGAAAGCCGGAAAGGTAATGGTCAATGGAAAAGAAGTGCTTGAACCGGGCTTTAAGGTTACCATAAAAGATGAAGTAAAAGTTCATGGCAAACAGGTTGTGGCCACCAGGAACTTTGTTTACATACTACTCAATAAACCCAAGGATTTTCTAACCACCACTGAAGATCCCGAAGGCAGAAAAACGGTGATGGATATTATCAAATCCGCAACTACCGAAAGAGTTTATCCAATCGGCCGCCTGGATAGAAATACCACAGGTGTACTCCTGCTTACGAACGATGGTGAGCTCGCCCAGAAGTTGTCTCACCCAAGTTATGAAGTGAAAAAGATCTACGAGGTAAGGCTTGATAAACCTTTACAGAAAAAAGATTTCGAAAAGATTATTGCCGGTGTTCAGCTTGAAGACGGTCTTGTTGCACCTGATGTACTCGCTTACGCAGACAGCACCGATAAAAGCATCATCGGGATCGAGATACATAGTGGCAAAAATCGAATCGTCAGAAGGATCTTCGAACATGTTGGTTATGATGTAAGAAACCTGGACCGGGTAATGTATGCTAACCTTACCAAGAAAAATGTTGAACGGGGTAAATGGCGTTTTCTTGAAGAGAAAGAAGTAAGGTTGCTTAAGTTCCTGAACGCATCTTATACCAAAAAGCCAGATCTGAAACCCGTTCGTTAATTTATAATTCTCCCACAACGAGCTTGAAAACATTACTGAATATTATAAAGGAAACCGACCAGCTGATTGTACTTAACAAACCTGCAGGATTGTTAAGCATTCCTGATCGTGAAGGCAAAGACATTTCTCTTAAGTTATTGCTCCAGGATACCTATGGCGAAATATTTACGGTGCATCGTTTGGACCGCGATACCAGTGGTATCATCGTTTTTGCAAAAACAGCAGAAGAGCATCAGTTTCTTTCAAAAGCGTTTGAAGAAAGAACTGTTGAGAAATATTATGCCGGTATAGTGAATGGCATATTGAATGAAAAGAAAGGAACGGTTGAAGTGACCATGATGCAACATCCCGGTAAAATGGGAATTATGATCGTCGACAGGAAGGGAAAAAATTCAGTGACCGATTATGAAGTTATTGAAGAGTTCGGAAAATACTCGCTGATGCAATTCAGGATCCATACCGGGCGCACACACCAGATCCGGCTTCACATGCAATACCTGGGTCATTCTATTGTCTGCGATGCGACTTACGGTGATGGTCAACCGATAATGGTAAGTTCTATCCGTCGCAAGTTTAAACTTTCGAAGTCAGAATTTGAAGAGCGACCCATTCTTGCGCGTCTTGGCCTGCATGCCCAGAAACTAAAATTCCAGGATCAGGCGGGTAATAGCTATGATCTTGAAGCCGAAAAGCCGAAAGACTTAAGAGCGTTGTTGCAACAGCTAAGAAAGGGAAAGTAGCAAAAACAGTGCCGCACTATTATTCGTTTTTGAAAATAACTCCGTCTTTCATAACAAACTTCATACGTCCCATAGCCTGTATGTCTTTGGTAGGATCACCGTCAACGGCAACTATGTCGGCAAGTTTACCCTTCTCGATTGAACCCAATATATCACTTACTCCAATAAGTTCTGCTGCGCTTACTGTAGCAGATTGAATTGTTTCCAGTGCAGGCATGCCGCCTTCTGTCATATACACAAATTCCAACCAGTTTTTGCCGTGGGCATAAACACCGGCGTCTGTGCCGAAAGCAATCTTAACCCCCGTTTTATATGCCTTTGAAAAAGTGCCCTGGATCTTTGGACCGATAGCCAAAGCCTTAGGTGTTACCAGGTCCGGATAGTAGCCCGGCTTTTTTGCAGAGTCACCCACAGACTTTCCGGCCGTAATTGTTGGGACATACCAGGTTCCTTTTTCTTTCATCAATGCCATTACTTCGTCAGTCATATAAGTTCCATGTTCAATTGAATTCACACCCGCCGTTACTGCCCTTTTCATTGCCTCAGCTCCATGACAATGTGCTGCTACCTTAAAACCATAGTCTTTTGCTGTGGTTATGATCGCTTCTAATTCTTCCGTTGTGAATTGTGGATTCTCACCACTTTTGGCAACACTCAAAACCCCACCCGAGGCTGTAATTTTGATAAGATCGGATCCATCTTTATAACGCTGGCGAACCGCTTTACGGGCATCATCGGTTCCATTGATAACACCTGAAGCGGGACCAGGATCACCCATCAGGTCCTTGCGATAACCATTGGTAGGATCTGCATGACCACCTGTAGTTGCTATGGATTTTCCGGCAGTATAAATGCGGGGACCTACTATCAGTTTTTTATTAATAGCATTTCTCAACGAGATATTTACACCAGTCCCACCCAGGTCTCTCACCGTAGTGAAGCCAATCATCAAGGTACGGGATGCATAACCTACCGATTGGAAAGCATAATCTGCAGGGTTCAGGGTATAGGCCTGTATGTATTGATTTGGATTGGTTTCACCTTCCAGGTGCACATGTGAATCGATCAGGCCCGGCATCACTGTTTTATTTTTGAGGTCGATCACCTTATCACCTTTTGCAGCAGTACTATAACCCTTAACAATATCCGAAATGGTATTTGCTTCAACCACTATTGTCATCTCTTTCAACACTGTACCTGCTTTCACATCAATCAACTGACCACAGTGTAGAATGGTCTTTTGTGCAGAGGAAACAGAAATCGTAAATAAGGATACGAGTAAAAATAGTAATCTCATGTTAGCGTTAGTTTAGTGGTGAGTGGTGAGTGGTGAGTGGTGAGTGGTGAGTTTGAGTGATGAATTATGAGTTATGAGTTAAGTGATATGAGTGAATAGTTATGAGTGAATAGTTATGAGTGAAAATATGAATTATAAAATGAATACAAAAACTAAAGAACTCATAACTCAACTCACCACTCACCACTCACCACTAAAAAAGAAAGGCCCCGATAAAATACCGGGGCCTTTCAAATGTAACTTATTTATAAAATCAACTATTCAATATCCGGCTGGGGAGTATAACGGAGATAGGGTTTTACAATTTTAACGCCTTTCGGAAATTTCTTAATGGCATCATCTGTTGAAACTGCAGGAACAACTATCACATCTTCACCATGCTTCCAGTCTGCAGGAGTTGCAACGCTATGATTGGCTGTGAGCTGTAAAGAATCTATAACTCTCAGAACTTCAACAAAATTGCGACCAGTAGAAGCAGGATAAGTGATTGTAAGCTTAACCTTCTTATCGGGACCGATAACAAACAAAGAACGAACGGTAAAAGTTTCAGAAGCATTAGGATGGATCATACCATAAAGATTTGCAACCTGCCTGTCTTCATCAGCAATGATCGGGAACCCAACAGAAACATTTTGAGTCTCGTTGATATCTTTGATCCAGCCATGATGTTTATCCAACGGATCAACACTAACGGCAAGGACCTTTACATTTCTTTTCGCAAACTCGTCCTGGAGACTAGCGGTTTTACCGAGCTCAGTAGTGCATACAGGTGTAAAATCTGCCGGATGCGAAAATAGCACACCCCAGCTGTTACCAAGATATTCGTAAAAATCAAGATCCCCGGCTGTAGTTTTTGCCTGGAAGTTGGGAGCTACGTCCCCTAATCTTAAACTCATATAAAGCTGTTTTAAAACGTTATGAAAAGCGGTTACTGACTTTATCAATTGCGTTTCATGTGCAACGGACTAAAATCGGGAGTTCAAATATAGTACATCCCTACCAACACAGTAGACTGTTTTTGTGTTAAAAAATTATTTTCCACGCGCTTTTGTGATGGAATACTTACCAAACCTGTTTTTCAGATCATCTATAGCCTTATAAAGCTCATTCTTTTTTTCGAGGTTCTCAAACAAATTCGTCTGCACCGCCTCGCTGGTAAGTTCACTTAGCCTGACCCCAAGTAGCCTGACAGGCTGCCCTTTTCGCCATAGTTTTGTGAAGAGTTCCCTCGCCTGGGAAATCAGCTCGTCGTCATAAAAAGTATAGGGAATCGACACCTGGCGGCTGGTGGTTTCAAAGTCCGGGTACCTGATTTTGACAGCAACACAACCGGCAGTTTTGTTTTCCTTCCTTAATTCGTAAGCCACTTTTTCCGTCATCCTCACTAATTCATCTATCAAAAGTTCAGGATCGCTGATATTCTCTTCAAAAGTGTTCTCCGTGGATACCGATTTTGCTTCATGATAGGGCACCACTTCTCCATCATGAATTCCCCTGGATTTGAACCAAAGTTCATGACCATATTTACCCAATCTTTTTTCAAGTATTTCAATAGGTTGTTCACTCAGATCCTTGATAGTATATACTCCCATGTCTTTTAGCACCTGGTGAGTCTGGCCGCCGATCCCAGGGATTTTGTTTACCTGCAGGCCAGCTAAAAAATCCTGTTCCCGCCCAAAAGCCACATGTATATAGCCATTTGGCTTGGCCTCATCGGTAGCGATTTTCGCGACCATTTTGTTAGAAGCAAGCGCAAAAGAAATAGGCAACCCGGTTTTGTCAATAATTTCCTGCCGAAGATCGATCGTCCATTGATAGGGATTGAAAAACCGGTCCATACCGCTCAGGTCAAGGTAAAATTCGTCTATGGAAGCCTTTTCAAATAAGGGAGCTTTTTCGGAGATAATTTCAGTGACCCATCTTGAGTAACGGCTGTAGTCGTTGCGACTACCACCGACAACTGTGGCCTGGGGACAAAGTCTCTTAGCTGTGCGCATCGGCATGGCAGAATGAATTCCAAACTTCCTGGCTTCATAACTGCAGGCGGCAACCACGCCCCTGTCACTGTGACCGCCAACCAGCAGTGGTTTGCCACGGAGCGACGGATCGTTGATACATTCGACTGACACAAAAAATGCGTCCAGGTCAAAATGGGCAATAATCCGTTGCTTGGATTCGGTCATCCTGCAAAGTTACAATTCATGTGAAATGAAACAGGTAATAATTAGGCATTTAGCCGTAGTATAAGCCAACCCGGAAAACGCTGATTTAATGTCAGCTAAAATCTAAAACCAATTACTCAAAATCCAAAAACTGGTATTCAAAATCCAAATCAATTATTAAATTCAAAAACAGTTATTGGAAATCCAAACACAGTTATTCAAAATCCAAACACAGCTATTCAAAATTCAAAACCAATTATTCAAAATCTAAAACAGCCATTCAAAATTCAAAAACAACTATTTTAGCGAATACCAAAAATCCTGGCGCTGTCTATAGATAAACTTAAGGAGATAGTTTTCAAAGTACATCCACTTGCTGACGATGAATGGGATGATCTTTCGCGCATATGGCTGCCTGTTAGTTACAAAAGAAAAACGCTTTTAACCGCTGCGGGCGAAGTAGAAAAAAATCTATACTTTGTTATTGCCGGAGTTCAGCGGGCTTTTTACCTGGAGGCGGGTCATCCTGAATCTACTATCGTTTTTACTTATCCCTATTCGTTTTCTGGCGTTGCAGATTCTTTCCTGACTCAAACACCTTCCAAATATTTTTTTGAAACCCTGACTGCTTCAACTATGCTGCGCACCAGCTTTCACCAGATCAATGAACTGATGGACAAATATCATAACATTGAAAGATGGATAAGGAAGGCGACCGCCTTTACTCTTATGGGTACGCTTGAAAGACAGGTTGAGCTGATGAGTTTCACGGCCGAAGAGAAATTCAGGACCTTGTTAAAGCGAAGCCCCCATGTATTACAGATTATCCCGCACAAGTATCTTGCATCCTATCTTGGGTTGGATCCAAGTACCTTCAGCAAATTATTGTCTACCGTTAGAATTGAGTGATCACTTAAATAGTGATCCATGCAAACATACAATAGAAGTCATATACAATAGAAGTCAGCCCTGCGCGAACTGAACCGGAGCAGATCTCAATGTGTTTATAGTGTTTTCACATTGAATAAAATGTCGTTGATTGTGTGCAATCAGGAACCGGAAGATGTCACCTAATTTCAGGCGAATGAATTTTGTGATGGTAATCGGTATGCGAATTCTACCTATATTTTTTTGAGCGGAAGCTTCAAGCAGGTTCAGCATATCCTGTTGTTGCTGAAGGAACTCATCTATTACAGTCTTACTATCAAGATCCGGTGTTGGGGTGTAGTCCTTCATAGCCTTCACTTTATTTTTTACCCGTTTATCTGCGGTGGGTTTCATGGAATTTGTAAAAAAATTTCCCAACCATCCTGAATTGTATTTCAAATCGGGGGAAAGATTGCTTTCATCAAGTGCCTTTCGAATTTCAGGGAGATAGAAACGGCCATAGGAGTTGAGGTGTTCAAGTATCTGGGCAATACTCCATTTGCCAGGGGCAGGCTGCCGGGTCAGCAATTCGGGATCATTCTGCAGGAGAATCTTTGTCTCCATGATGATCTGCCTTGTATCCGCCTTGAGCTGATCCAGCAAACCACTTGTTTTGATATTTTTCATTGTTGAATTATTTGAAAACAAAACTAGTGACCGGCAAATTAATAAATCTTGGTCCAGGCCAGGATTTACTGATTCCTGAAAATATCCAGCAGGCCATCTGGTAGTTCTACTGCAATCTGTCTTTTTTTCTTATCGAGTTTTTGCAATGTTTCTTCATGAATTGGAATCAGGGCATCTTTGCCATCAAGGGATATGCGGCATAAAACCTGGTGCGGCTGTTCAATAACTTCAAGGATCTCACCGATGTCAGTTCCATTGTCGATAATATGAAAACCAAGAAGGGAAATTGGCGCGGACTTACCCGCATATTTTTGAAATTCTGACTCTTCGAGCCAGATTTCTTTTCTAACAAAAGGCCGGGCGGCTTCTTTTGTATCTACATCTTCCAATTTAATGTAAATCTCGTCCTCCGTTTTTATACGGGTCGATTGCAGGAAATAAGGGAGCATTTCATCTTTGGCAGCTTCGATGAAAATGGTTTCAAGACCTTTCAGCGATGACTTTTTTCCAAGATGATGCTGTAGGATGAGTTCACCGCCAACACCAAAGGTGGCCACGAACTTCCCGATACTACAATAATTCATGAGACTACTTCTGTGAAGCAGGCAATACCAACCTTATACGCGGGAGATCTGGTAAATATTAATATTGAATATTTAATCCCGGAGTTCCTGGATTAAATATTCAATACAATATAAGATCCCGATTAACGATTGACAATTACCAATAGAAAATATTAAGATTCTTCGCTTCTTGTTCTTCTTGCTGGTGCGCCATCTCTTCTACCGCGTCTGTCTTTCTGATGTGCATCCTGGCGGGTCTTAAGACTTGCTTCGTGTTCTGAATGCCACTTCTGGAATTTCTCCATTGCAGCAGCTTCATCAAACAAACCCAGTCCAACACCGCGCAAAAGGTGCTTCAGGTATAACACGCCTTTGAAAGATAGGATCCTGCGAACTGTATCGGTGGGTTGAGCACCTTTATGCAGCCAGTCCAGGGCTCTCTGACGATCGAGCTGAACAGAAGCAGGAACTGTAAGTGGATTGTACGTACCGATTTTTTGGATGAATTTACCATCTCTTGGTGCACGGGCATCGGCGACTACTATGAAGTAGAATGGTCTTTTTTTAGACCCGTGGCGTTGCAGTCTGATTTTAACTGGCATTTTAAATAGAAATTTAAATGCGTGAATAATTAGGGTTACATTTCAAGGATTGCAAAGGTAGCAATCCACGTGGTTTTACCAAATTTATCAAAACAAATCTAGAAAAGTTATTTTTTAAAGACAATGCTCAAAATTTTGAGATTATCTAATACTTTGTACAATTTATTAATGAGATACGAACCTGGTTTCCACACTCCGAATAATCAATAATCAGGCCTTTTATTTAATAATCTGACATTTTATTATTATCTCTTCAACATTATTCCTTTTAACATTTTCATGTTAACATCATCTCTTTTAACCTTATCGTTTTTAACCTTATCCCAGGTAACTTCATCCCTGGTAACCTCATCCCCTGGTAACATCAACCCTGGTACAATCATCACACCTAACCTCATCCCTGTTGAATTAGGCTCAATTAACGTCTGCCACCCATTCCAAGCTTGCCACCCATTGGCATTTTATTCATCATTTTCATCATCTGTTTCATTTGTTCGAACTGCTTCAGAAAAGCATTCAATTCATTCAGATCTTTGCCGCTTCCTTTGGCGATCCTTTTTTTCCGGCTCATATCTATCAGGTCAGGGTTAGTTCTTTCCTGGGGAGTCATCGAATTGATCATTGCTTCAATTCCTTTGAAAGAATCATCGCTGATATCAATATCCTTAACGGCTTTACCTACACCAGGAATCATTCCCAACAGGTCCTTGATATTACCCATCTTTTTGATTTGCTCCAGCTGTTGTTTGAAATCGTGGAAATCGAACTGATTTTTGCGGATCTTTTTTTCCAGCCTTTTGGCCTGTTCCTCATCAAACTGTTCCTGTGCTTTTTCAACCAGGGTAGTGATATCTCCCATACCCAGGATCCGCTGCGCCAGTCTTTCAGGGTAGAAG